>JAUXUQ010000014.1 GCA_030680605.1 Gammaproteobacteria bacterium
CGCATCCAAGCCTAGTAACGCCAGCACCGTAGCACCCGCAACGGCTATGAGCACAACCGCGAGCAACTCGACCGCGTGACCGACTGTTGCTCCGAGCCAGACTGAAACAGGCAGAAGCAGCAGCCCAGCTGGTACCAGCCAAACGAACGCACCCTGGCAGATGGGAACCCACCCGATCGGCTTCCATGCGTAAAGCCACCTTCCGATCGCATAGCCAGCGAAGGCTGGAAGCGAGTAGCAGAGAGCGGCAACACAAACGAGCGAGCCAGCAGCTGCCACAGCGTCACCTGCGAAATCTAACGCCGTGGTAAGCGGCAGCGGCACGATGAAACATCAGGAAACATTGAAGCTTCTCCCCGCTGTCCGCTTGACCACATAGTTGAACGAAGCCGCTACCGCGGCAGCCTCTCCCGGCGGTATTACCCTCATCCGGCACACCGCCCCCGGTGTGTCCGCAGTCGCTGCGGTCATCTGCCAGTGAGGGTATCGCCATGGACCCGTGCCAACAAGCGCGCTTTGATTCGTTCTACGACCGCCTGCTGCTTGCGCTGAAACTGCAGGGCAAGCGCCCCAAGACCGTCGACGCCTACAGCCGGGCCGTGCGCCGGGTCGGGGCGTTTGTCGACCGCTGTCCGGACGATCTCTCCGCCGATGAGCTGCGGCACTACTTCGCCCAGCTGATCGATTCGCACTCCTGGAGCACGGTCAAGCTCGACCGTTGCGGGCTGCAGTTCTTCTTCTCCCACGTGCTGCAGCGCGAATGGGACTGGCTGCGCATCGTCAAACCGCCGCAGGTTCACCGGCTGCCCGACATCCTGTCGCAGGCCGAAGTGGTCGCCCTGCTGCGCTGCACCCGGCGGCTGCGTTATCGGGCCTTCTTACTGCTCACCTACAGCCTCGGACTGCGGCTGGGCGAGGCGCTCAATCTGCAGGTCAGCGACATCGATGGCGTCGGCGGTTGGGTGCATGTGCGCGATGGCAAGGGCGGGCGGGATCGCCGCGTGCCGCTGCCGCGGCTGACGCTATACACGCTGCGTCGCCTGTGGTCCTGCCATCACCATCCACGGCTGCTGTTTCCCAACCCCGTGGGCGACATCGCCAACGCCACCACGCCGATGGATCGCGGCGGCGTCCAGGCCGCGCTCAAGGCCGCGCTCCGCGACGCCGGCATCCACCGCCGCATCGGCGTCCACAGCCTGCGCCACAGCTACGCCACCCATCTGCTGGAAGCCGGCGTCGACCTGCGCGAAATCCAGGCCCTGCTCGGCCATCAAAGCCCGCTCACCACCGCCCGCTATACCCAGCTCACCGAGGCCACCGGCGCCAATGCGCGCGCCGGCATCGAGCGCATGATGGCCACCTTGAGCGAACTGTGGAGCCGCCCGTCATGAGGCTCGCCGACCTCATCGACCGCTTCGAGCCGGCCCTGCTGCAGCGCCACGGCGACCGCCTGAACGGCGCGCAGCGCGGCGCCCTGCGCGCCATGGCCCACTGCCGTCAGCCCGACGGTCCAACCCTGCAGGCCGACTGTCGCGACTGCGGCAGCCGCATCGCGCTGCCGCGCTCCTGCGGCCACCGCGCCTGTCCGCACTGCCAGCACGCCGCCGGCCAGGCCTGGCTCGACCGCCAGCGCCAGCGCCGGCTGCCGGTCGACTACTACATGGTCACCTTTACCTTGCCCGCCGAACTGCGTCCGCTGGCCCGCCAACACCCGCGAGCCGTCTACGCCGCCCTGCTGCGCTGCGCCTGGCTGACCCTCGCCCGGTTCGGACGCAACGACCCCAAGCTGGCCGTCGAGCTCGGCGCCACCGCCGTCCTCCACACCCACAACCGCCGCCGCGACCTGCATCCGCACGTCCACCTCGTCGTCCCCGCCGGCGGCGTCAATGCCGCCGGCACGCTGTGGCGCAAGAAGACCAGCAAGTACCTCTTCAACAGCAAGAACCTCGCCGCCGTCTTCCGCGCCACCCTGCTCGCCGCCCTGCGCGCCGCCGACCTCACCCTGCCGGACACGCCCGACCTGTGGGTCGCCCACTGCACTCGGGTCGGCAACGGCGACTCCACGCTCATCTACCTCAGTCGATACCTCTACCGCGGCGTGCTCGGCGAGCGCGACATCCTCAGCTGCGATGGCGACCAGGTGCGCTTTCGCTACACCGACGCCAAGACCCGTGAGACCTACACCCGCACCCTGCACGGCGCCGACTTCCTGTGGCTGCTGCTGCAGCACGTCCTGCCGCCACGCTTTCGGCGCACCCGCGAGTTCGGCCTGCTGCACCCGCGCCGCGCGACCCTGCTCAAACGCGTGCAGCTGCTCCTGCACGTCACCCCGAAACCGCCCGAACCACCGCCCCCGCGAGCGCCGCTGCGCTGCCCGCACTGCCAGGGCATCCTCATCCTGCGCCGGCCGAGCGACGACGACCTGCGCGCACATCTCGCCCCACCCGATGCCCAACCCACGGGGACACTCCGCATGTGACCCGACCGCACCGCCGCCGGCAACCGCGCATGACACGCATGCGCTTGGGAGCCGCTGGCCCTGATTAACCGAAAATCCGCCTTAAAACCGCCGAAAACCGCCGCAAACGCCCCTCAAGCGCCCACCGCGACGCCACCACCGCGTCCCCGCCAGCGCATCGCCAAACCCGCCGCACCGGCCGGCCAGCGACGCAAAAAGCAATCTCCTTAAAGAAGGTCTGGGCAACCCCCGGGCTCGTCCAACCAACGGATAAGATCGCGGCTGCGCGCGATCTATCCTAGTTCGTTGGACGTCACTCTCGCGGACTATGCGCGCGATCGAACAAAGAACCGAGTGTCAGATGATCGTGCCATACATCTGCGAGCCGGATTCCGTACTTTGCTGCAATGAGCGCCGAAAGAGTTTCGAGCTCCAACGCATCGGGCGTATACCTTGATGGGTACAGAGCGCGATAGATTTGGAAC
>JAUXUQ010000015.1 GCA_030680605.1 Gammaproteobacteria bacterium
TAATGATCGGCGAAAGCAGGACACTCATCTGTTGAAAGCTGGTATCAGCATTCCGATGGCTCGAAATTATTCTGTTCTTGTTGAGTACCAGTACACGGGTAATCGCGAAAACATCCCCCTGTTCCAGTATAGTCAGCATCAATTCCAACTCGGATGGCAGTATCAGTTTGGAAAATGAGATTGGCTTGGTTACTTGGGCAAGAAAATAAGCGTTTTGGCGGCAGCGGGTGTTCTGTGCAGGGTCGCCTCATGAATACTATTGTCGTGAATAGTTGGCGAAACTGGCTACCGGCTATTAGTCGATAACGGGTTAAACCAGTCTTTTTCCCGATGAAACAAAGCTAATTATGAAGTCACATATCCTGATTACTGGCGATGGCGGGTTCGTGGGTAGGCGCGCGCTAGCTTACTGGTCCAAGGCGACGGGCTTGTCATCAGTCGCGGGAGGTGTCGATATCCGTAATAAGGCGGCGTTACGGGAGTGTTTCGCCAACGATCTGCCAGATACAGTGCTGCACTTGGCGGCGCTCAGCTTTGTACCGGATTCGTTCAAGGACCCTGAAACTACCTTTGAGGTTAATTTTCTCGGCACGTTACGCCTGTTTGAGGTCTTGGCCGAGTGCGGATTCAAGGGGCGCCTGCTGTACGTCAGCTCTGGCGACGCTTATGGCATGGTGCCGACGGCGTCTTTGCCGATTCGCGAAACGTTGCCTTTGCGTCCGCGTAACCCTTACGCTGTGAGCAAAGCTGCAGCCGAGGCACTGTGTTTTCAGTGGAGTCAGACGGGTCCCTTCGAAGTGATCGTGGCGCGCCCCTTTAATCACATTGGCCCGGGACAGGCTCCCAGCTTTGCGATCTCTGACTTTGCTCGCCAGATCGCCGAAATTGCCGCTGGCCGACGACCCGCTGTGCTGAATGTGGGAAATGTCGACGTCACACGCGATTTCACAGATGTGGCAGACGTGCTGCGCGCTTACGAATTGTTGCTGTCGCGTGGCCATAACGGCGAGATTTACAACGTTTGTTCAGGCGTTGAACGTTCGCTGCGCGCACTGCTTGAGCGGTTACTTGAGTTGTCGGATGTGCGGGCCGAAATAGTTGTTGACTCAGTGCGCTTCAGGCCATCCGATCAGCCTCGTGTGTGGGGTAGTTACGAAAAGCTGTCGCAGCATACTGGCTGGCATCCAGAAATACCGCTCGATGATACATTGTTGAGTATTTATCGTTATTGGGAGAGTGAAATTGGCAAGTAAGTGTGCATTGATTACCGGTATCACCGGCCAGGATGGAGCCTATCTGGCTAAGCTGTTGCTTGATAAGGGCTATCAGGTTTTCGGTCTGCATGCACGGCGTGCCACCGATACGCTTTGGCGCTTGCGTTACCTTGGTATCGAGGGACAGGTGAATTTGCTCGATGGTGATCTTATTGATCTTTCCTCGCTGATCCGCGCCATGGAAAAATCCGCCGCCGACGAGGTGTATAACCTGGGCGCGCAGAGTTTTGTCGCGACATCGTGGGAGCAACCGCTGCTGACTGCCAACGTCACCGGCATGGGCGCCTTGAACATGCTTGAGGCGATCCGCATCGTCAACCGCCAGGCGCGGTTTTATCAGGCTTCGACCAGCGAAATGTTCGGCCTGATTCAGGAGACCGTGCAAAGCGAAACAACCCCCTTCTATCCGCGCAGCCCCTACGGGGTGGCCAAGCTGTTCGCCCACTGGATGACGGTCAATTACCGCGAAAGCTTTGGCCTGCATGCTTCTTCCGGCTTTTTGTTCAACCACGAATCCCCATTGCGCGGCATCGAGTTCGTCACGCGCAAGGTGACCGACGCCGTGGCGCGCATCAAGCTGGGTAAACAAAAAGAGTTGCGGCTCGGCAATATCGACGCCCGGCGCGACTGGGGGTTTGCCGGCGATTATGTGGAGGCGATGTGGCTGATGCTGCAGCAGGATGCGCCCGACGATTATGTTATCGCCACCGGCAAAACCACGACGGTGCGCGAGATGTGCCGCATCGCTTTTGAGCACGTGGGACTGAATTTCGCGGATCATGTGGTGATCGACCCGAAATTCTACCGTCCCGCCGAAGTCGAGGTGCTGCTGGGCAACCCGGCCAAGGCAAAGGCCAAGCTCGGCTGGGTGGCCAAGACTGATCTGGAAACACTGATTACCCTGATGCTTGAAGCTGACATACACCGCGTCGGCCGCGAATAACTTCCTTGGTCGACAAGGCTGCCCCCGCGCCATGAGTACAGATGCCTCGTCAGCCCCGGCCGAGCCAGCGGACACCACGCAAAATGACGCGGCGGCGCGGCAGACGATCACGGTTAATCTGCAGAACATCCCGCTGCTCTCCGGCATTGACGCGGCAACGCTGTCGCAGGTGGCGGCCGCCTTGCAGTTGCGCTCGGTGGAACGCGGGCACCGCGTGCTGAATAAAGGCAGCAGCGGCGACCATTTGCTGTTCCTGCTTGCGGGGCGCTTGCAGGTGGTGGATGTGACCGAGGATGGGCGCGAGATCGGCCTGAATTTTCTGACCGCCGGCGACTATTTTGGCGAGTTGTCGATCATCGACGGCTTGCCGCGCCTGGCCTCGGTGGTGGCCTGCGATGCTTCGCTGCTGGCTTTTCTCCCGCGCACCCAGGCGTTGGCGCTGCTGTATAACAATCCGCTGGTGGCGGAGCGTCTGCTCAAGCGGATGGCGGCGACCGTGCGCACCGCCGCCAATTACCGGATGATCCTCGGCATTCCGAATGCTTTCCAGAGGATCTTTGCCCTGCTGAACCAGTTTGCCAAAGTTGCTCCCGGCGGCCTGGTGGTGATCGAGAAAATGCCGACCCAGCAGGAAATCTCGATCATGGTGAATACCAGCCGGGAGACGGTTTCGCGCGCAATCCACATTCTGATACAGAAAGGCGTGGTGGAAAAGGACATGCGCCGCCTGATCGTGCGCCAGCCGGAAGCGCTACGCAAGGCGATAAGCAACGTGGCGGAGCCGACTGAATAGATGAAGATTCTCGTTAACGGCACCCCTCTCCTGGCTCCCCTGACTGGCATCGGGCAATACATTCGCCACCTGTTCACCGCCATGGGCGAACTGCCAGATGCCCAGTTGCATGTTTGCCGCGGGCTGCGCTGCGAGCCTGGCATACGCCTGCCATCGCGGGCCGCGGTGCGCTCGATGCAGGGCGCGTATGGCCTGGCGCGTCGCCTGCTGCCCAATCCGCGCGCGGTGAAGAGCCTGATCGAGGCGGCGGCCTTCCGTTATCACGCGCGGCGGTTGCCAGTCGATTGCCTTTATCATGAGCCAAATTTCCTGCCGCAACCTTTTGACGGGCCGACGGTAGTCACGGTATGCGATCTTTCCTGTTTCGACCATCCGGGTTCTCACCCCGTTGAGCGGGTGCGTATTCTGGAGCGCGACCTGCCCGGGGCCTTGCAACGCGCCGACCACATCATCGTCATTTCCGCAGCGTCTGGTCAAGCACTGCGCCGCTGGTTCGATGTCGATTTGGCCCGCATTACCACAACCTATTTGGCCGCCGATCCGCGCTTTCGGCCGCGTGGCGCGGCAATGCTTATCCCTGCACTAGCCCCTCTCGGCCTGACCCCGGGTGGCTATGTCCTCTGCGTCGGCACCCTGGAACCCCGCAAGAACCTGACCACTCTGTTTGCCGCCTACGCCGGCTTGCCAACCGCCTTGCGCCAGCGCTACCCGTTAATAGTCGCCGGAATGAGTGGCTGGAACACCGGAGATCTGATGAAATCAGCCAGGGAATTGATCGGACGCGGCGAACTGCGCCTGCTCGGCTATGTAGCCGATGAATTGATGCCGTCTCTATATGCCGGCGCCGCCGCCTTTGCTTACCCTTCGCGCTACGAAGGCTTCGGCTTGCCGGCTCTGGAAGCGATGGCCTCCGGTGTGCCGGTGATCACCGGCAACCTGACTGCCTTGCCTGAAGTGGTGGGCGACGTCGGCATCATGGTTGACCCGGATGATGTGGACGGGATGGGCGAGGGCCTGCGCCAACTGCTGGAGGATCGGGACTATGCCGACAATCTGGTCCGTCTGGGCCTGGCCCGCGCCCAGACTTTCAGCTGGAATCGCTGCGCACGGGAGACCTTTGCCGTGTATGAGAAAGTGATGCGGCAACGGGGCTATCCGTAGTGGAAAAACAACGCGTCCTGCACCTCTATCGCACCTATTTCCCGGAAACCCAGGGCGGCCTGCAGGAGTCCATCCGCCAACTGTGCCTGGCGACCGCGCCGCTGGGTGTTGATAACACGATTTTCGCCCTGGCCCGCCAGCCCGAACCGCATGACATGATTTTGCCCGAGGGGCGGTTGGTGCGCGCGCGCTCATGGCTGGAGATTGCTTCTTGCGACTTCGGCGCGTGGGCGGCGTTGCGCCGCTGTCGCGCGGCTGCCAACCAGTGCGACATTATCCAGATCCATTATCCATGGCCATTTGCCGACATGCTGTTGCCTTTCATCCGCCAGCGCAATCAGCCGGTCGTGGTGACTTATGTGTCGGACATCGTTCGCCAGCAGGGCCTGGGCCTGCTTTACGCGCCGTTGCGCCGTTATCTGCTGGGTGCGGCGACCCGGATCGTCGCCTCATCGCCAAACTACATTGCGAGCAGCGAGATATTGCGGGCGTATCAGGACAAGCTCGCCTGCATTCCGCATTGTCTGGCAGACACCCCGCCTCCGGCGCCTGATCTATGCGCGCATTGGGAAGCGCAGCTCGGGCGGGATTTTTTCCTGTTCGTGGGCGTGCTTCGCTACTACAAGGGCCTCAATTTTCTGCTCGCCGCCGCCAGCCAGGTCAAGACGCCGATTGTCATTGTGGGCGAAGGTCCGGAGGGGGACCGTCTGCGGCAAAGGGTGCAAGACCTCGGACTTCTTCATGTGCATTTTCTCGGCGCGTTGCCCGATGCTGACAAGATCGCCCTCTTTTCCTTGTGCCGTGGCGTGGTTTTTCCCTCGCACCTGCGCTCGGAGGCCTTCGGCATCACTCTGCTGGAAGGCGCGCGTGCCGGCAAGCCGCTGATTTGTTGTGATATCGGCACGGGCACCACCTGGATCAACGTGCATGGCGAAACGGGTCTGGCGGTTCCGCCGGCTGATCCGGGCGCACTCGCGCAGGCAATGAACAGGCTGGCCACCGATCCGGCGCTTTGCGACCGGCTGGGCCGGGGCGCTTATGCGCGCTGGCGGGAACATTTCTCGCCGCCCGCAGTAGGCGCGGCTTATCGTCAGCTTTACGACGAGCTGGTTCCCGGCGGCTTGGGGTAGAGGCAAGTTCATGAGGATAACGCCGGGGGGTGCCCTGACAACGCTCGATGCCGCAACATGGGGAGTCCGCAGTGGCATTGCATTTCTGGCCTGTGCGTTCGCCTTGTTCATGGAGTGGCAACGCCCCGAGTTCGTCACTCGTCTCGACGAGGGATTGCGTGACGCTTATGTTCGGCTTGCCGCCAATCCACTACCGGAGGAACGCCTGGTCGTTGTCGACATTGATGAGGCGTCGCTACGCGAGTTCGGCCCGTGGCCGTGGCCGCGCCAGCAGGTGGCGGACCTGGCGGAAATTTTGCTTGGCGCTTACGGCGCACGCGCCGTTGCCTTGGATATCGTCTTTCCCGAGCCGGGCGATGCCGCTGGCGATACCCGACTGGCGGCTCTGGCTCTGCACGCGCCCTTGGCGCTGGCCCAGGTTTTCGACTTTACGCCGCGTAAACCGCCCATTCGCCAAGGTACGCTAACGGGCGGTGCGGCTCGGCTTGGGGAGCAGCGCAGCGTTGCCGCCCAGGGTTACATTGCTAACCATGCAGGGCTGGCGGATGCGCGCTGCGTCGGCAACATCGGCTACCTGCCCGATGCCGACGGCGTGTTGCGACGCACCCCGGCGCAGGTTCGCCACGGCGATATGGATTATCCGTCCCTGGCGGGCGCATTGCTCGCCTGTTCCGGCAATGACGCGGCCGTTGCTTCCCTTGCAGCAGCAGCCGACGCCGCCGGTTTGTGGCGGGTGCCATTTACACGCACCCAATCCGCCTACACGGTTATCCCCGCCGCCGCTATTTTGCGGGAAGACTTGCCGCGCGCGATGATCGCCGGACGTTATGTGTTGGTCGGGTCGTCGTCGCTCGGGCTGGGCGACCGGGTCAGCACGCCGCTCGCGCCTCTGAGTGTCGGCGTCATGGTCCATGCGGCCAGCCTTTCCGGGGCGCTCGATCTCGCGGAAGGGCGTTTGCAAGCGCCGTGGCCGGGGCGTCAGTGGTTACTGTCGTGGTGCGTGTTGAGCGTCATGCTGGCGGTCATCTGGATTGCCTTTTTGCCAGCATGGGGTAGCGTGTTGCTGCTCCTGTCTCTGGCCTTCGTCTGGCTGACGGCGGCGTTTGCCGGTTTCGCGCGGCAGGCGGAGTGGTCGGCGACAGCCCCGCTCTGGGCCTACCTCTGGCTGCTTCTGGCCGCAATTCCGCACGAGTGGTGGCGCGCGCAACACCAAACCCGACGACTGCTCGCTTCGTTTTCTCACTATGTCGCGCAGCCAGTACTTGACGAAATCGTGCGGCGTGGTCTGACGCATAGCCTGGAACCGACGCTGTGTGAAGTAACAGTGCTGATCGCTGACATGGAAAACTACACGCGAACGACCTCATCGCTCTCGCTGGAGGATGCGGCGACGCTGACCAAGGAGTTTCTCGGTTGCCTGACGCGTCCCGTTCTGACCGGGCGCGGCACACTCGACAAATACAGCGGTGACGGGTTGGTCGCCTTTTGGGGCGCGCCGCTACCCTGCCCCGACCAGGCTGATCGCGCTGTCAGCGGGGCGCTGGGCATTCTGGCCGAGGTCGATACGCTCAACGCCAACCGCCAACGCTCGGGAGACGCGCCAATCCGCGTGCGCATCGGCATTGAGAGCGGACTTGCGCTCGTCGGGGATCTGGGCACGCCCTTCCGCAGCACCTACACCGCAGTGGGCGACTGCATCAATTTCGCATCAAGACTAGAATCTGCTGCCCGCGACCTGCCGACCCAGCTCGTCATCGGACCGGCAGCGAACAGTCGTCTGGTGCTACATAAGACCACCTCGCTCGGACAAATCACGCTGCGCGGAACACAAACGACCATCGAAGTATTTACCGTACGGCCCGACTAGCCTGCGGAGGTTTTACGTCAGCGAGTTCATGTATCACACACTAAACGTATTAGCAAGTGACGAATGTCACATTATTTATTGTTCATCCCGATAGTTTGCGTATAATCCGCAGCGGCCAGACACGTCGAAATCAATCACAAGATCACAATGAAAAACAAGTTTTCATCCCGCTCGGAAGTCACCGCCGCTATCTGGGAGCTTCGCCGCCCCTTTTTCATGGTGGGCGGGTTCAGCTTCTTCATTAACATGATGATGCTGGCCCCGGCTATTTACATGCTGCAGATCTACGATCGCGTGCTGATGAGCCGCAGCGAGACGACCTTGCTGATGCTCACGGTGTTGGTGCTTGGCGTATATGCCTTGATGTCCGGTTTGGAGTGGGTGCGTTCCCGCACCCTGGTCAGCGTGGGCTCGCGCTTTGACGCGGCATTGAACCCGCGGGTGTTTTCCGCCGCTTTCGAAACCAACCTGCGCAGCCCGGGCGCCAACGCGGGGCAGGCGCTGACCGACCTGACCAACGTCCGCCAGTTCATCACGGGCAACGGCTTGTTCGCTTTTTTCGATGCGCCGTGGTTCCCCATCTATCTGGCGGTCATTTTCATGCTGCATCCGGTGGTCGGCTGGTTTTCGCTGGGCGGCGCCCTGATCTTGATCTTTCTCACCCTGATCAACGAGTTGGCGACCAAGGGGCCGCTGTCCCAGGCCAACCAGGCGGCGATTGCTTCAAACAACTATATCACCAACAACTTGCGCAATGCCGAGGTGATTCAGGCGATGGGCATGCTCGACAGCCTGCGGCAGCGCTGGTACAAGCGTTATGAATTGCTGCTGGCGACTCAGGCGGTGGCCAGCGACCGCGCCGGACTGATCAGCGCTGTCACCAAATTTTTTCGGCTCGGTTTGCAGTCCCTGATTCTCGGTATCGGCGGCTGGCTGGTGCTCAAGGGCGAAATGACGCCGGGCGGCATGATCGCCGGTTCCATTTTGATGGGGCGCGCCCTGGCGCCGGTTGAGCTCTTGATCGGCACCTGGAAGAACCTGATCTCTTCACGCGGGGCTTTCGAGCGTCTGGAAAAGATGCTGCAACAATTCCCCGCGCGGCAAGCAAGCATGTCGCTGCCGGCGCCGGAGGGGCGCCTGTCAGTCGAGGGCGTGGTGGCCTCGGCGCCCGGGTCGAATCTCGCCATTCTCAAGGGCGTGACGTTTGCGCTGACGCCGGGAGAGGCGCTGGCCATCATTGGTCCCAGCGCGGCGGGCAAGTCAACGCTGGCGCGCCTCTTGGTCGGCGTCTGGCCCGCGGTGTCGGGCAAGGTGCGGCTCGACGGCGCGGATGTCTTTGCCTGGGACAAGCTGGAACTTGGCCCGCATATCGGCTATCTGCCGCAGGATGTTGAATTGTTCGAGGGGACGATTGCCGAGAACATTGCGCGGTTTGGCGAGCTTGATCATGAAAAGGTGATTCTCGCGGCGCGGCAGGCGGGGGTGCATGACATGATTTTGCATTTTCCGCAGGGTTACGATACGCCGATCGGCGTTTCCGGCGGGTTCCTCTCGGGCGGGCAGCGGCAGCGCATCGCCCTGGCGCGGGCGCTCTACGGACACCCGGCCCTGATCGTTCTCGACGAACCCAACGCCAGTCTCGACGATGCCGGAGAAGCGGCCCTGCTGGAAGCGATTCGTTCGCTCAAGGCGGCGGGCTGCACGGTGGTGCTGATCACGCATCGAACCAGCATCATTTCGGCGGTCGACAAAATATTGTTGTTGCGCGAGGGGCAGGTCGCCGCTTTCGGTCCCCGCGACGATGTGCTCACAGCCCTTGCCAACGCGACACGACCAGCAGTTCCAGCAGTTGCCACAGCACCGCAAGCTGCTTGATCGCCGCAGGCCACATGATCTCGACTCATTCACACTAACCGACTGCCCCTTCATCCATGTTACCCAATCTGATCGAGCGCGCCCGCCGCGCCTTGCCTGACGGCGCGCCCATTGAAGACGCCGAGCTGATTCAGGTTTCCAGAAATATGACGGATTCCCGCATGCCGGCGCGCGCCGGCGGCATCATCCTGCTGCTTGGTCTTGTCGGCTTCCTGATTTGGGCGCTGGTGGCGCCGCTCGACGAGGGGGTGCCCGCTCCCGGCACCTTTACCGTCGCCTCGCAACGCAAGACGGTGCAACACTTGACTGGCGGGATCGTCAGCGCAATTCATGTCAAGGAGGCGCAGCGGGTGAAGGCAGGCGAGCCCTTGATCAGTCTGGACGACACGCTGACCAAGGCGAATTTCGACGCCGCCAAGCAGCAGTTTTATTCGCTGCAGGCACAGGCGGACCGCCTTGCGGCCGAGTCTCGCGGGGCGGCTAAACTTGATTTTTCTCCCGAGCTGCTCGCCACCCGGCAAGACCCCGTCACCGCCAGTTACATGAGCGCGCAACAGCAACTGTTTGCCACCCGCCGCGCCGCCTTGCAAGGGGAGCTGGCCATTCTGGCCCAGTCGGAGCGCGGCGCACAGGAACAGGTCAAGGGGTTGGAGGCGCAACTGCAGGGCAAGCGCGAGCAGTTGCGGTTTGTTGCCGAACAGCTTGTCGGCACCCGCGAATTGGCCCGGGAAGGCTATCTGCCGCGCAACCGCTGGTTTGACGAGGAGCGGCTGGCCGCGGATTTGCTCGGGGCGACGAACGAATTGCAGTCGACGATTTTGCGCGCCCAGAGTCTGCGCCTGGAAGCGGCGCAGCGGCTGGCGCAGCGCCAGCGTGACTTTCAAAAGGAGGTCGAAAGCCAGTACGCCGAAGTCAAGCGCGAGGCGCTGGTCGCGGCGAACCGCTTGCGCGCGACTACGGAGGAGCTTGAGCGCGCTGTCGTGCGCGCCCCCGTCGATGGGGCGGTGGTGGGCCTGGCTGTCCATTCGATTGGCGGCGTCATTCCTCCCGGCGGCCGCCTGCTGGACGTGATTCCGCAGGACGAGGCGCTGGTGCTTGAGGTGCAGGTCGCCTCCCACCTGATCGACCGCATTCACGCCGGACTGCCCGCCAAGGTGCAACTGCATGCCTTTGCCAACGACCCTGGCTTGATCCTGGAGGCGAAGGTTAATTCCGTCTCGGCCGATTTGTTGCCGAGCAACCACCCCAATATCCCGCCCTATTACCTCTCGCGCGTCAGCATCACCCCTGAAGGCATGCGGGTGCTGGGATCGCGCAACATCCAGCCCGGCATGCCGGCCGAGGTGCTGGTCATCACCGGCGAAAGAACGCTCATGCAGTATCTGCTCAAGCCCCTGACCATGCGCATGGCCAGGTCGCTGAAGGAATCCTGATGCGCGGCGCGCTGTCAGTCCTGGCCGTCCTGCTCGGCACATTGTCGCTGTCGTCGGCACGCGCGGTGGAGCTCGATGCCGCCTATCAGTCCGCCTTGATCCACGATGCCGATCTTCAGGCAGCCGGTTTCGCGCGCCTGGAGGCTCAAGAAGGCATCGACGTGGCGCGCTCCGGCCTGCTCCCGCAGCTTGCCTACAATCAACAGCGCAACCGGGCCAATACCATCAACGAACTCCTCGCCACCGGCAGGACAACGGATAGCGGCGACTATGTCACCTCATCGTCTGCCTTGACGTTGCGTCAGCCGCTTTACCGCAAGTCGGCTTGGGCCGGATTCGAGTCGGCGCAAGCTCAAGCGGCGGCGGCTGACGCCAACTACCGGAGGGAAGATCAAAATCTTGGCCTGCGCGTCACTGCCACCTATCTGGATGTTCTGCTGGCGCGATCAAGTCTGGCGCTGGCGAATGCCGAAACCGCCGCCGTGGAGTCTCAACTGCTGCTGGCGGAAAAGGCTTTCAAGGCTGGCGTGGGAACACGCACCGATATCGACGACGCGCGTGCCCGGCGCGACCTGTCGCGCGCGCGCCTGACCGAGGCAACGCTGCGCCTTGACCAGACCGCGCGCGACTTTCGCACCGTGACAAACATCGATGGAACCCTGCTTCCCGCGGTCAATCCCGCAGCGCTAGCCGTGCGTGGCATGGCCCTGACCGGCCTGGCCGAGTGGCTGGCGCGCATCGAGGAGACGAATCCCGACTTGCAGTCCCTGAGGAAGCAGCTTGAGGCCGCCAGGGCTGATGTCGAGCGCGCCAAGGGAGGGCACTATCCGAACGTCGATTTGGTGGTTGCGCGCCAGGAAGGCCGCAGTGAAACGAACACCACGATCGGCACCGGATACAAAACAGATTACATCGGGGTGCAACTGACGGTGCCCATTTTCAGTGGATTTGGCGTCGTGGCCCAGGTGCGGCAAAACGTGGCCCGCATGGAGCGCATTGGGCAATCGCTTGAGTCATCCCGGCGCAAAGTGCTCGCCGAGGCCGAGCGCCTGTTCATGTCCGTGGCGCATGGCATCGAAAAGGTCGAGGCGCTTTTACAGGCCATCCAGTCGGGCGAGCAGGCCTTGATTTCGTCGCAAAAGGGGGTTCAGGCCGGAACCCGCACGCGCGTCGATGTGCTTGAGGCCGAGCGCCGCCTTTACGAGACCCGGCGCGAGCAGGCTTTCGCCGTCTTCGAGCTGGCGAGCAATCGCATGAAGTTTCTGGCCTTGGCCAACGCCATCGACGGCGAATCCATCAAGTACACCAGCGGCTGGCTGGCTGCCGGCAAACTCTGACGTCTGGATTAAAACACCAGCCCCTTCGCCCGGACTACATGGGAATTGACACGCCCAAAAGTCGGCGCTGGCGGGACGGCGATGTTTCTGGCGACTCAGTGCGGGTTGCTCTTTTTCGGCGCAGCCTGCAACCGGGCGCGGTCGCCGAGTCCGGAGGCATCCGCCGTCTTGTTCTCGGCGTCAATCAGTACCGCCTGGATACTCTGGTGGAATTCGCTTTCAGGTGGCAAAAGCTTCAAAAGGCGGCGCCAGAAATGTGCAGCCAGCGCCAATTCCTGCCGCTGATAGGCGGCCAGCCCGGCGAGTTCAAGCGCCTTTTCATCCTCGAAATTCAGTTCAAGGGCTTCATTGACCAGTTCCAGCGGACGACCTTCCAGATTGCCGCTGGCCAGCGCCAAGGCTTCGGCGTATTGGGACAAATAACGCGCTTCCTTTGGCGCCAGTTTCACAGCCTTTGCCAACGCCGCTTCCGCTTCGCCAATCCGCTCCAGGACGATGTATGACTGGCCGAGCACATGCCAGCCTTCGGCGTCTTCCGGGTTGGTCTTCAAGCTGGCCTCCAGTGCCGCCAGCATGGCATCGACGTCACGCTTGCCGTGGGCTTGCGAAAGCTGCTGGGCTTCGATGATGGCCGGAGCGCCCAGATACAGATACAGGCCGAGCGCCAAGGCAGGAGCAGCCGCCAGCAGTCCAACCATGGGCCAGCGGCGACGCTGTATTGCCGACTCGGTCGCTGCCGTGGCGCCGGTTGTACCAGTTGCACCAGTGGTGCGATAAAGCGGCAAAATAAGAGAGGCCAGCGCCACCAGGGTTAACCCGGCGGCCATCAGCCAGAATACTGTTGTCATTAGAGGGTTCTCCGGTAACGGCGATCAATGGCGGCAAGCAGCGCACCGAGCGCCATAAGCAGCGCTCCCGCCCAAAGCCAGCCGACAAATGGCTTGTGGTAGAGCTTCACGCTCCAGGCCTTGCCTGGCAGCGGTTCGCCGAGCGCGACGTAGATGTCGCCGGTGAAGCCGTAGTGAATGGCCGACTCGGTCATGGTCAGCTTGGAGATGTGGTAGATGCGTTTCTCCGGTTCGAGGACGGTGATGGCAGCGTCGCCTCGGCTGACGGCCAGGTTGCCGCGCATGGCCGAGAAGTTCGGCCCCGGCACTTCCGTGGCGCCCTTGAAGGTGAAGGTATAGCCGGCCAGCGTGGCCGTGTCACCAGGCTTCATGGCGACGCTCTGCTCGGTTTCGTAGGCGGAGACCAGCCCGATGCCGACAACACCGACCGCCATGCCTAAGTGGGCCAGCGTCATGCCGAGAAACGCCAGGGACAGGCTGGTTCCGCCACGGCGGCGCTCGATCATCCCGGCTAGCGTGGCCAGCGCAATCCATGAGGCGAGGCCCAGCCCCAGCGCGGCCTGCCATTTAAACTCGCCGACCGCCAAGGGCAGGGAGATTGCCAGCACCACGCTGGCGAGCATGATCCACTTCACCCGCTGCAGCAATTCCGGCAGCTTGGTTTCGCCCCAACGGATAAAGGCACCGGCACCCATCAGCAACAACACCGGCGCCATGAGGGGGACGAATACCGCATTGAAATAAGGCGGGCCGACGGAGACCTTGCCCAGGCCCAGCGCATCGAGAATCAGCGGATAAAGGGTGCCCAGCAATACCGTGGCAGTGGCAATCACCAGTAATACATTGCTCGTCAGCACTGCGCTCTCGCGGGAGATTGGTGCAAAACTGTTGCCGCGAGAAACTCGTGGCGCGCGGAGCGCAAACAACAACAAGGAGCCACCGATCACCGCAACCAGAAAAACGAGAATGAACACGCCGCGCGTCGGATCCAGGGCAAAGGCATGGACGGAGGCCAGGATGCCGGAGCGCACCAGAAAGGTGCCCAGCAGTGAAAGCGAGAAGGCGGCAATGGCCAGAAAAACTGTCCAGGCACGGAAGCAGCCCCGCTTATCCGTGACAGCCAGCGAATGGAGCAAAGCCGTGCCGACCAGCCAAGGCATCAGTGAGGAGTTCTCGGCGGGATCCCAGAACCACCAGCCGCCCCAGCCGAGTTCATAATAAGCCCACCACGATCCGACCATGATCCCGAGCGTGAGAAAGAGCCACGCAGCAAGCGTCCAGGGCCGCGCCCAACGCGCCCAGGCGTCGTCAAGTCGGCCGGACAACAAGGCCGCCAGCGCGAAGGCGAAGGCCACCGCAAAGCCCGCATAACCCAGGTAAAGCAGGGGCGGATGAAGAATCATGCCGGGGTCCTGCAACAGCGGGTTGAGGTCCATCCCCTCGGCAGGCGGCGGGTCCAGCCGCAGGAAGGGGTTGGAGGTGAACAGGATGAAGGTCAGGAAACCGCTGCTCACCAGTCCCATGACACCAATGACGCGCGCCGTGACCTCCGCCGGCAGGTTGCGGCTGAAGAAGCTGACGGCAACGGTCCAGCACGCCAGGATCAGCGCCCACAACAGGATCGACCCTTCGTGCGACCCCCAGGAGGCGGTGATGCGATAGAGCGTCGGCAGGCGACGCGACGAGTGCTCGGCGACGTTGAGCACAGAGAAATCACGGGCGTAGAACGCCCAGACCAACGCGCCAAAACCGATGGCGACGAACAGCAACTGGCCACGCGCCGCGCCCTTGCCCATGGCCATCCAGCCGGGATCAGCGCGCGCCGCGCCGGCTAGGGTGAAAAAGCCCTGGGCGAGCGCCAGCAGCAGGGCGAGAATAATGGCCACTTGGCC
>JAUXUQ010000016.1 GCA_030680605.1 Gammaproteobacteria bacterium
ATAAACAAATACACTTTTTTGCATTCGGTCTCATTAACAATCGCTTTACTAATGACAGATTCCTGTCTGGCGGCTGAGACATTAGATGAAGAAAATAAGACGGTTGAGGAGGGCAAGACTGAAGGCTCGGCCACCAAAGCAGAGGATACAATCAAGTTGGATGCCATGACGGTAGTTGGTAATAAAATGGATAGCTATTCGGCGCCTCGTACAAGGTCAGCTAGCAAAACCGATACGCCGACACTGGAATCACCCGTTTCAATTCAAGTAGTTCCTAAATCGGTTATGGAAGATCAAAAGAGCGTCAGAATCAAAGATGCTTTGGAAAATGTCAGTGGAGTGCGCGCAAGGTCTACAGGAAACCTGGGGACGGGATACATTATTCGCGGTTTTCAGACAGATAAAACCTATCGTAATGGGTTGATAGCCAATGCAGGGAATGATGCATTCTCTGCTGAATTCGATACCGCTAATATTGAAAGCATAGAGGTCTTGAAAGGCCCGGCATCTGTATTGTACGGGCGAAGCGAGCCGGGTGGACTGGTAAATATCAACATTAAAAAGCCGCAAGCAACCCCCTATTATTCTGTTGAGCAGCAAATGGGGTCTTATGATCATTATAGAACCCAATGGGATGCAACCAATGCGATTACAGATGATGAATCATTGCTTTATCGCTTCTCTGGAAGCTATCAGAATAACAATTCTTTTCGCGACTTTGTCTCGGCCGACCGCTTTGTACTGGCACCGAGCGTAACATGGCAGCCCACTGATGCATTGGATTTTACCGTTAATTTAGAATGGCTGGATCAAGATTATCAGGCGGACTTTGGTATTCCAGTTGTCGGTAATCGTCCAGCTTCAATTCCGATTAACCGCTCAATGGGAGATTCCAACGACCCAATCGATAACCAAAGGTCAGTACATTTGGGTTCTGAAATGAATTATAGCTTTAATGAGGACTGGGCAGTACATAACCGTTTTTTGGCAAGTTACAATCACAGTGACATGGTATTTCTTACGCCTGCTCCTGCTCATGGTATCGCCTTAGAAGCGGATAACAGAACTTTTGGCCGTAGCGTCTTTGCTCAGGTATCTGATGAAGAAACGTATACGACTAACCTGGATTTAACAGGTAAGTTTGAAATGGCTGGAACGAAACATGATATTTTGATCGGTTTTGATTATTTACGGTCTTATACCCAGTACCAGATTCATGGCGCTTACTATGCACCCACTCCGGGCTTGGAGCTTGATATTTTAAATCCAAGCTATGGTATCGATACGGCCGTATTTAATATTCCACGTAACTCGGAAGGCTGGAATTTTCCAACCTACTTGGCAGATTGGTATGGGGTTTATTTTCAAGATCATATTACTTTATGGGATAAATTACATATAACCGGTGGTGGACGTTATGACTGGGCGCGCACTGGTAATGAATGGAATGAATCTTTTTCAGCCAGTGATGCCAACATGAAAATGAACCCTGAAGAAGGCTTTAGTCCTCGAGTAGGTATTGTTTATCAACTGAATAAAGAACTGAGTCTATACGGTAACTGGACGACCTCTTTCGGTGCTAATAATGGTATATCGGCAACAGGTTCAAGTTTCGATCCGGAAATTGGTAAGCAATTTGAAGCGGGGATTAAATCCGAGTTGTTTGATCAACGTCTAACGACAACCTTGGCCTACTATCACCTTACCAAAGAAAATATATTAATGCCGGATTTAAGTACAGCGAATCCTAGTGATAAAACTACTATTGGTAAAGCACGTAGTCAGGGAATAGAGCTGGACGTGTTAGGACAAATAACCGATCAGTTTAGTCTCATTGGCTCTTATGCATATACTGATGCTCGTCAAATTAAAGACGACAACGGCAATGAGGGCAATCGTTTAACCAATGTGCCTGAGCACTCAGGAAGCTTATGGGCCAAATATGATTTTAACGGTTACGAAGCACTAGATGGTTTTAGTATCGGTGTCGGCGGTGTTGCAGCAGGAAAGAGGGAAGGTGATTTGGAAAATACTTTTCAATTATCAGGTTTTGTTCGTATGGATGCTTTTGCGGCGTATCACTTGAAAGTGGGTGAAACTAAAGTGACTACGCAAATTAATATACGCAATCTTTTGGATAAAGACTATTTTGAATCTACCGACCTTGGCTCTAACGCGGCGCCTCGTAATAGTGTTTATATAGGTGCGCCATTAACGGCTATTGGTTCATTGCGGATAGAGTTTTAAATAGCAATTCTTTTTTCAAGAGCCATTAATAATTGTAGGTTGTACTGAGTAGCAACCTACGTTCCTACAAGGGAACGACAGAGAAATTAACATTGAATGCATCGAAAATAAATTCAGGGCATTTAGCCAGTCTAAAAAAACGCCGTAAACTGTGGCTAAAAGTTCATTTATACCTGGGCTTATTTGCAGGTGCGATATTACTGGTTATCGGTTTGACCGGCAGTATTTTGTCTTTTTGGCTGGACATTGA
>JAUXUQ010000017.1 GCA_030680605.1 Gammaproteobacteria bacterium
TGCAGCACAAACATCACCTGAAAAATGGGGTTATACCCTGGGTTACGTTGCGGTTTTAATTCCTCCACCAACTTGTCAAACGGAACATCCTGATTCGACTGAGCATCCAGTACCTGCTCTTGCGTTGTTTTAATTAACTCAATAAAACTCGGATTATTCTCAAGCTTTGTTCGTATTACCAGCGTATTGATAAAAAAACCGATTAAGTTTTCCAGTTCCGGTTTCGTCCGCCCTGCAAAGGGGATACCCACACAAATATCTTTTTCACCGCTGTAGCGATGAAGCAGAATATTGAAACAACTGAGTAACAAGGTAAAAAGTGTGCATCCATTTGACTGGCCAATTTTATGTAATCGAGCAGTAAGTTCAGGCGATATATTGAAAAAATAACTCGCCCCCTGATAACTTCTTACGCTGGGGCGCGAACGGTCAGCGGGCAGTTCCAGCAACTCCGGAATGCCTTGTAGCTGTTTCTTCCAATAACCTAATTGTTGCACTAATCGCTGCCCCTGCAAGCGATTGTGCTGCCAATAAGAAAAATCCGCGTATTGAACAGCTAATTCCGGCAAGGGCGAGTCCTGACCTTTTATAAAAGCTTGGTAAAGCGTTGCGAATTCTCTCAGTAATACTCCGGCCGACCAACCATCGAAAGCGATGTGATGCGCTGAAAACACCAGTATAAACACCTCTTCATGTTCTTGTTGCCCCAAACACAGAAGACTCACTCGCAACAATGGGCCTGTTGTCAGGTTAAAAGCGGTATTTCCATCGTCTCTGGAAATCCGCTGTGATTCCGCTTCACGCTGCGATTCCGGCAAATGAGTCAAGTCACGCCGCTGAATAGAAAGACAAAGTTCAGGAGCCAAAACCAGCTTCGGTTGGCCATTAACTTCGGCAATGGCGGTTCGCAATATTTCGTGTCGGCTGACAATTTCGTTGATGCATTTTTGCAATACCGATAAATCCAGATTGCCAGTAAGCCGTAAAGCCGTCGAATAGTTATACCCGGAACTGTTCGGATTTATTTTATGCAAATACCATAACCGCAATTGTGCTGGAGACAATTGCGCAAAACCTTCCGGCCGCTTTACGAAAGCCGAGTCGGAAACAGCAACCGCTTTGCCTTGCAGATATCGGTCAAGTAATGCTCTTTTAGCTTGCGAGAGTGTTGTTTTTCGTTCTAAGTTTTGCGTATCAATATACATCGTCAACTTCTCCTGTTTTAATCTGTATTCCATCAACCTTATGCCGTTTTTTCTGCGAAGCTCGACGCTTTTGTAACCATCGGATCATCCCGGTAATAAATAACACCGCACAAGCAATACCGGATAACAGCACCAAAATTCTACCGGGCATTCCTAATACATAACCTGAATGCAATGGCCACATCCACTGCATAAATACATTGCCACCTGTTCCCGAAAGGGAATCGAATGCATGTAAGACTTCTCCGTAACGATCAATCACTACTTTTTGAACACCGTGAAAACCGGCTCCCAGTGAAGCTTTAAAGTTAAACTCATAAACACCGGTTGCTGAGTCTGGAATAGAAAACCAGAACAAATCACTGGCAGGATAAAGTTTTTGCGCAACGTGCCAGGCATGATCGACAGAAACAGATGGCTTATCTTCCCGTGGTTGTGTTTTATAGTCCTTCACGGCAGTAACCGTTGAGAATCGTTCGACCAACCAAGTGAATTGATCAGGTAAGTTCATAGAAATCCCTGATAAAAACACAGCCAAAAGCACCGGGGTCGAATAGAAACCGAAGCTTTTGTGCAGATCGTGATTCAAGCGTTCAGCACTTCCCCGGCGTTTAATGGTCAGTGACTGCAACCATTTTCCAGTCAATGGCCACCAAACAATGACGCCAGTCATTACTGAAATCAAGAAAAGCACACCCAAAATACCGACCAGAATCATGCCGCTATCGCCAGCTAACAAGGCATAATGCAACCTGAAGATGAAACCGATAAAACAGTAACTAAACAAGTCGGTTGCATGATAGAACACTCGTGTTCCGATAACTTTTGCTGTATAGGGATTGACGAAAACATTCATGCTATGTCGGTTACCCGTCTCATCTGCGGGAACTTTATAAAAAAAGTAACCGGCCTGTTCAGGGTGATGCGGCGGGTAGGCATATGAAAACTTCGCATTGACCG
>JAUXUQ010000018.1 GCA_030680605.1 Gammaproteobacteria bacterium
CAGCAGCACCTTGCTGCCCTTTTTCGGGCGCATGTACTGACTGCCGAGGCCCAGCAGCACGTCATATCGCTCCAGCTCATCGGTCTGCGCGGTGCATTGCATGGTCTTGGCGTTCCAGTCCACGCTATCAACAGTGGCCCACACCACCTGCGTAGGCACCTGCTTTTTCGCCTGTGCCTTCAGAAGCTTGACCATATTTCCTATCTCGTCCGCCATCCTTCTCAGCCCACTGCCGGGCCTATTGTCAATACCTTGTGATAAACATCGCCCGGCCCCATCCTTGACGATACCTTGTCGGTGTAGTAGGTTCCGTTCTGTTCCGGATAGAGGTCGCTGGTCAGCTTCACCTTGTCGCCATGCTGCACAGGCACATTGCCGAAACAGGTGATGGTGCCTTCATACCCGTCAATCTTGTACTTCCGGTATTCCACCTCGGCCAGTTTCTCAAGCTCGGCCACCTTGGTGATGCCGTAGAAGGTGAGCTGACGCGCCTCTCCGCCCTCATCGCCCACCTGCGCCTCTATCTTGCTGCCGTCCTTCAGTGTGCTCACTGCCGTGAGGCGTATCATCCAATCCTCCGCACGTTTATAGACCAGATTGTGGGCCACAATGCCACGCTCAAGATGCAGCGCGTGCGTGGCCGTGTTGTCCAGATACACCTTGCCCACCACCAGCTTGCCGTCCGCATAGTAGCTCACCAGACCGAAGTCCTCGCGAATCTTCTCCAGCACCTCGGCCACCGTGGTCTTCGAGAACTTCACCGTGCCTATCTCCACCTCCAGCGCGTCCGCCTCCTGTCCTGGTAAAAGGTTCTCCAGCAACTTGGGCAGCGTGGTGTCCTTCAGGCTGATGTTGGCGGGCAGTTTTTTCAACCGCCACATTTCATCCTGACACCGCAGCACCACCGGAATGACCGCACTCACCTCAGTGATGTACCCGGTGAACTCCCTCCGCATCCCTCCGTTCACACCGAGGTTCACTTGCACCGGGTCGCCATGCCGGAACACATCGCGCACCTTTTTCCGGTCGAAGTCCTTCACATTCTTGGGCAGCACTATGGTGCAGGTGTCCGTCAGCATGTCCCAACTGCTCTCAGCCTCCACCGCGTTCACGCGCCTGATCACCAGCTCCTTCCTTTCGGAGGTGGCCGGGAACACCAACTGTGTCGCTACCGCCAATACTGCCATCACAAGTCCCATTTCTCCTTTGCCGTTTTGATGCACCACTCGCCCACGTACTTGGCACCAACGCCCACTATGCCGCCCACCCACG
This sequence comes from Gammaproteobacteria bacterium, assembly GCA_030680605.1. Lineage (NCBI taxonomy): Bacteria > Pseudomonadati > Pseudomonadota > Gammaproteobacteria > Gammaproteobacteria bacterium. The sequence goes on from JAUXUQ010000018.1 coordinate 1,273, forward strand.
CCACCACCACCACCTCGGCCATCGAGGCCCAGCTCAATGATACCAGTACGCTCAGTACCACACCTCCCACGCCTGCCGCTGCATCATCTCCGCTCATGACCAATCGTTAATCGCTATTCGTTAATCGTTAATCGCAAATCCTCACCTCACTCCAGCCAATTGTACAGGTTCATCACTCAGACATTCCAATGAGAACGGCAGCATGTTCGGCCGTCCCAGCAGTTGCCCCAGTCGTATGCTCCGGATGTACAGCCTGTATATTCCGAGGTCGGTGAACAGACCGCTGTCCTCCATCAGTACCACGCTGTCCGCCAGCTCCTCGAACTCCAGCAGCCGCGCCCGCTGCTCCACCGGTTGCGATGCCTGCGGATGGTCGGGGTCAAAGAGGAAGTAGCCGCTGATGCGCACGTTCCAGTCCTCCCATGCGTACATCTCCTTCACGCTGCCCATGCCCCCGCTCATCGGGGTGATGCGGTCAATCTTGCTCCTGTCCACCTCTACCATCGTGCTCAATGGCATCTGGAAGTCGGCCACCCTCCGTTCCTTCAGCTCACCGCCCTTGTAATACTTGTACGTGCCGCCCTTCAGTCCGAACTTGAACGCGATGGGCGTGCCCAGCCAACTGGTGCCCATCGTGATGTCATCGGCCCCCACGCGCTCAAACCCGGTGAAGTCGAAGGCCGGATTGGCGTCCTCCCCCTCGCCCATCTCATACCTGCGCGGGATGAACATGCCACCGAACCCCATCGCGAACAGCCCCGCCATGTTGTACTTCGGCAGCTCTCCGCTGTTCACGTCCTGTATGGTGTTAAATGCCCTCATCCCACAGCTACCACGGCATCCCTTAGCCTGTCATTCACCTTCCGCACTATCTGGTCGGCTAAGGCCTGAACGTCCACGCCCGATGCCACATTGAAATAGTTCTTGATGTCCAAGGTCATGGTGATGCTCTTGCCGCCCCCGCTGCCGCTGCCCGTCAGGCTGTCCTTCGCGCCCTTGTCACCATTACCGCCCGACACATCGGACAACGGGTCCTTGAGGCCCTCAACGCCCATCGGGTCGCTTTCAGCGGACTCTTTCTTCCGCTTCTGGTCCAGGTCGGCCAGACGCTTGTCTCGGCCGGTGCGGAACACCGTGCCCAGCTTCTTCATATATTCTATGAGCGGGGCTATCTTCTCCATCACCTTGTCGAGATAGCCGCCTATCTTGTCGATGATGGGCTGCACCAGTGCCCGTGCCTTCCCGAACGCATTGGTGATGGTGTCCCTGATGCGGCCGAACACGCTCGCCACCTTCGTGTAGAGTGACCCGAACGCAGCGACCGCTTTCTCCTTTATCATGTTCCACACCCACGCGGCCGCGTTGGCAAGCCGCTTGAACAGTTCGCTGATGCTCGCCACCTTGGCACCTATCCATTCGCCTATCGCATTCCAGGCCCACTGCACAGCGTTCACCATGTCACCGAACACTTCCTTCACCACCGCACCGAGGCCGTAGAAGAAGGCCGAGAACCCGTCCACGTTCGCCCACAGGTACGTGAACAGCGCGATGATGGCACCGACCAGCGCGATTATCCACCCGATGATGGGGATGCTCAGGATGGCCGCACTCGCGGCCTTGACCCCCAGGGTCAGCGCACCGAGACCCAGCGAGGCCGCACCGCTCATCACCCCCATCAGGCCCATGCCCGTGCCTGCCGCGCCTGCCGCGCCCACCACGCCCAACAGCCTGTTGCGCAGATTGGTGGCCGCCTTGGCCGCCAGGCCGCTGGTCACAGCGTTCCAGACGTTCGCCAGCGATTGCCGCACCGAGGCAAGCGTAAGACCCCCGAACACTGTTCGCAGGTTGAGGTAAGTGGTGCCCAATTGTGCGGCCACCGTGATGGCGGGCGCGAAGCTCTTGGTCATGTTGAACAGACCTATGCCCACATCATCGAGGCGCGCCTTGAATCGGCTCATCCTCTCGCTGTACGTGGCCATCTTCACGGACGCCTGCTCGGTCGCGGTGTTGGTGTCGTGTATCTTCCTGGTCAGGTCTTCCTGTGCATCTATGCTGTTCAGCAGGATGTTGGCCGCTGCCGCGTTCTCAACCCCGAACACCTTCGCCATGATGGTGGCATCGCCCTGCGCCTTGCGAAGCTCGCGCAGGCGGTCGGTGAATGGCAGTGTGGTGTCGCTCACGATGGCCATGTCCACACCCAGTTCCCGCAGCTTGTCGGCCGCTTCCTTCGGGATGATGTCCTCGCCCGCCATCTTGCCCAGCACGTTGCGCAGCGATGTGCCAGCCTCCGCACCGCTCTTGCCGCCACGGGCCAGTTCCTGCAATGCGCTGTTCACTTCCTCGAAGCTCAAATTGGCAATCTTGGCCTGCACCCCGGCCACCTTCAGACCTGCCGCCACATCGGTCACCTCGGCACTGCCGAACTTCGCCCCTGCCGCCATCACGTTCATCATGTCGGTCATCTGCTGGGTGGCCGCTGCCGGGTCGCTCAGGTCAACGCGATACTGGAGCATGGCCGTGGTCAAAGCGTCCACGCTGGCGGTGGCATCACCGCCCATGGTCTTGCTCAGGGTGCGCACATTGCGCTCCATCCCGTCAAGTGCCTCCTGGTTGTTCGCAATGTCGGGGCCGAGCCTGCTCAGTATCACCTTGTAGCTGTTCAGGCTGTCAGCGGCCGAGCCTCCGAAGTCCTTCGCGCTGGCACGTGCCTTCAGTCCGAGCGATGTCAGTGCATCGCCTGTCACTCCCGTGATGGCCTCCACGTCCGCCAGACCGTCCTGGAATGCGATGCCGGGTGCGATGGCCGACTGAAACTGCTGATTGAGCGCAC